>NZ_SAVA01000030.1:0-1479 GCF_004022465.1 Paenirhodobacter huangdaonensis
CAAATCCTGCCCCCGCAACCAACAAATCAGACTCGATAGAGCCAACAGCCCTCGCCAAATGCGGGGGCTTTGTCATGTCAAGCGCGCCGAGATCGAGAATTCCAGCCAAGTCCCCAATGAGGTCAAGCTGATGGCCGCCGGGTGCAGACGGTTCAGGCACCATGCGCACCTCCGAAATCAGCCCTCTCAGGATCTGTGATGCTTCAAGCTTCTGCTCGGGCTGGTTCGGCGCGTTGGCAAGATCTGCGATCTTCTCGCGGTAGAGATCGGACAGGCGGGGATGCAGCCGCAGGGCAGGCGGCTCGGGGCGGTCCTCCAGAAACGCGGTGAGCTTCGCCTCCGTGCTTTCGAGATCCGCCATCTTCGCCTTCATCGAAGGGTGATACATGCCGTCCTCGATGGCCGTGAGGATGCCGGTGATCTTCTTCTCGATCTGCTTCAGTTCGCGCTTGGCCTTATCCGGGGCGCTGCTGCGGTCGCCTGCGGCGGCGTTGAAGGCCTTGCGGTATTCCTCGACGAACGTTGTGATCAGATCGGGGTGCAGAAGCTTCTCGCGCAGGCCGTCCAGCACGCGGGCTTCCACCTCTTCACGCTGGATGGTCGCGCGGTTGATGCAAATGGCGTCGCCCTTGTTGCGTGCCGCGGCGCAGCCGTAGCGGGTCCTGTTGATCACCGTATAGCTCGCCCCGCAACAGCCGCATTTTACGAGCCCCGAGAACAGATGCTCCGGACGGCGGGCCCGTTCGGGCCGGGGGCGGGCGGACCCGATGCCGGCAGGGTTCATGTCCGCGCGGATAGCCCCCTGCCGGTCCTTGGCCTGTCGCCATAGGTCGTCGGAGATGATGCGCAGGTCTGGACATCCTCGATGATCCACTCCTCGGGCGGGTTCGGATGGGCCTGACGTTTACTGCTTTGCGGGTCTTTAATGAAACTTTGCCGGTTCCAGACGAGCCGACCGATGTAGAGCTCGTTGTTCGAGATGCCCGTGCCGCGCTTCCAGTTCCCGGAGATGGTCGACGGTCCCCAGGTGCCTATGTCCTTGCCGCTGTCGGGTGAGGCAATGCCCTCGTTGTTCGGTGCCGCAGCGATGGCGCGGGCGGACAGTCCCGAGGCATATTCCGTGAAATGCGCGTGACGATGGCGGCCTGTTCCGCGTCGATGACCCGCTCGCCGGTGGTCAGGGTCCCATCAGCTCGCAGTTCCCTGTGCACCCGGTAGCCATAACTGATGCCCCCCGCAGATTTGCCGTCACGCACACGGCCCTCCAGCCCGCGATGGGTCTTTTGGGCGAGGTCTTTCAGGTAGAGCGCCGACATCGTGCCTTTGAGGCCGATGTGAAGTTCCGAGATCTCGCCCTCGGCCACGGTAATGACCGGGATGCCGAGGAAGGTCATTTGCTTATGGAACGCCGCGATATGTTCCTGATCGCGCGAGATGCGATCGATGCTCTCGGCGACCACGACATCGATCCGGCCGCGC
>NZ_SAVA01000031.1:0-1354 GCF_004022465.1 Paenirhodobacter huangdaonensis
TGCGGCGTCGACGGCTTCGGCCTCGGCAAGCTGCTCGACACCCGGCAGATCCGCAAGATGATCTCGTCCTATGTCGGCGAGAACGCGGAATTCATGCGGCAATATCTGTCGGGCGAGCTCGAGCTCGAGTTCAACCCGCAAGGCACGCTCGCCGAGCGGATGCGGGCCGGCGGCGCGGGGATCCCGGGCTTCTACACCAAGACCGGCGTCGGCACGGTGGTCGCCGAGGGCAAGGAGCACAAGGACTTCGACGGCGTGACCTATATCCTCGAGCGTGGCATCGTCGCCGATGTCTCGATCGTCAAGGCCTGGAAGGCGGACGAGAGCGGCAACGCGATCTTCCGCAAGACCGCGCGCAACTTCAACCCGCCGGCGGCGATGTGCGGGCGGGTCTGCGTGATGGAGGTCGAGGAGATCGTGCCGACCGGCGCGCTCGACCCCGACCTGATCCATCTGCCCGGGATCTACGTGCACCGGCTGATCCAGGGCGACCACGAGAAACGCATCGAACAGCGCACCGTGCGCAAGCGGGAGGCAATGTGATGGCCGAGGTGGTGACGGGCTGGGACCGCAACCAGATGGCCGCGCGGGCGGCGAAGGAGCTGCACGACGGCACCTATGTGAACCTCGGCATCGGCATCCCGACGCTGGTGCCGAACTTCATCCCCAGGGGGGTGAACGTGACGCTGCAGTCGGAAAACGGCATGCTCGGCATGGGCCCCTTCCCCTATGAGGGCGACGAGGACCCGGATCTGATCAACGCCGGCAAGCAGACGATCACCGAGCTGCCGCAGACCGCCTATTTCGACAGCGCCACCTCCTTCGGGATGATCCGCGGCGGCAAGATCGCGATGGCGATCCTCGGCGCGATGGAAGTGTCGGAAAAGGGCGATCTGGCGAACTGGATGATCCCGGGCAAGCTGGTCAAGGGCATGGGCGGCGCGATGGATCTCGTCGCCGGCGTCAAGCGCGTCGTCGTGGTGATGGACCACACCAACAAGCACGGCGAGTCGAAGGTGCTGAAGGCCTGCACGCTGCCGCTGACCGGCCAGGGCGTGGTCGACCGGATCATCACCAATCTCGGCGTGCTCGACGTGACGCACAAGGGGCTGCACATCGTCGAGCTCGCCGACGGCGTGAGCGAGGCGCAGCTGCGCGCCGCGACCGAGGCGACGATCGTCGACTGACGCGCCCCGCCGCACCCACACCCGCAAGGCCCCGCGCCCCCGCGGGGCCTTCGCCCGTTCCGGCCCCCGGCCCCGTTCCGGCCCCCGCCCCCTCCTGTCCCTCCCCGGCTTCCAATCGCCCGAAATATCCCGGGGGTGAGGCCGAAGGCCGAGGGGGCAGCGCCCCC
>NZ_SAVA01000032.1:0-1044 GCF_004022465.1 Paenirhodobacter huangdaonensis
CGCAGATAGGCGATGTCGTCGAAGGCAAGGCTCTGATAGCCGAGCATCACGTCGTCGGCCCCCGGCACGGTGATCAGGAAGTTCACCCCTGCATCGACCAGCAGCGTGGCGAGCGTGTCCATGTCGTCCTGATCGGCCTCGACATGGTTCGTGTAACACACATCCACCCCCATCGGCAGGCCGAGCAGCTTGCCGCAGAAATGGTCCTCGAGCCCGGCGCGGATGATCTGCTTGCCGTCGTAGAGGTATTCCGGGCCGATGAACCCCACGACGGTGTTGACCAGGAGCGGCGGGAAGGCCCGCGCCACCGCATAGGCCCGCGCCTCGAGCGTCTGCTGATCGACGCCGTGATGGGCGCCGGCCGACAGCGCCGCGCCCTGCCCGGTCTCGAAATACATCACGTTCTGCCCGATCGTGCCGCGCCCGGCGGCAAGCCCCGCGTCCTGCGCCTCGCGCAGGATCGACAGGTTCACGCCAAAGCCCGCGTTCGCCGCCTCGGTGCCCGCGACCGACTGGAAGATCAGATCGACCGGCGCGCCCGCCTCGAGCAGCCGCACCGAATTCGTGACATGGGTCAGCACGCAGCTCTGGGTCGGGATCTCGAGGCTTTGCCGCAGCGCGTCGAGCGCCACCAGCAGGTCACGGCAATTGCCGAGGTTGTCGGAGGCCGGGTTGATGCCGATCACCGCATCGCCCGCGCCGTGCAGCAGCCCGTCGAGGATCGACACCGCAATCCCCTGCGGGTCGTCGGCCGGGTGGTTCGGCTGCAGCCGGGTCGAGAGCGTGCCGCGCGTGCCCAGCGTGTTGCGAAACGCCGTCACCACCTCGCATTTGCGCGCGACGCGGATCAGGTCCTGATTGCGCATCAGCTTCGAGACCGCCGCGACCATCTCCGGGGTGAAGCCCGGCGCGGCGGCGCGCAGGGTCCCGGCGGTCGCCGCGGGCGACAGCAGCCAGTCGCGCAGCGCCCCCACCGTCATCGAGCGGAACGGCGCGAAGGCCGCCGCATCATGCGTGTCGAGGATCAGCCGCGTGACCTCGTCG
>NZ_SAVA01000033.1:0-942 GCF_004022465.1 Paenirhodobacter huangdaonensis
CCGGACCTTGTCGGGTGCTGCACGAATGTCCGCGGACGGCGGCGACAGCGCCGGCTTGCGGCTACCGTGCGGGCCAGCCGTTTTCATGGATCACGCTCTCGAGCGTCAGCCTCTTGCGCCACCCCCGGGCTTCAAGCTCCGGCTTCGTGTAAAGGTCGTCGACATAGCCCGCGCAAAGATAGGCAACGATTTCCACATGGTCCGGGATGCCAAGCAGGCCGCGCAGGTCTTCCGGCCGGAAGATCGAAACCCAGCCGATCCCCACACCTTCCGCGCGGGCGGCCAGCCAGAGGTTCTGCACGGCGCAGACCGTCGAATAAAGATCCATGTCGCGATTGTGGGTCCGGCCCAGAACCACCTTCCCGCCTCGGCTCCGGTCGCAGGTCACGCAGATGTTCAGCGGCGCGGTCAGGATCCCCTCGAGCTTCAGCGACCGGTAAAGCGCCTTGCGGTCGCCGTCGAACATCTCTTCCGCCTCGGCGTTTGCGCGGAGGAAGGCGGCATGGACCTCGGCGCGCCGGTCCGGGTCGCGGATCAGGAGGAAGTCCCACGGTTGCATCAGGCCGACCGAGGGCGCGGCATGCGCGGCTGCGAGAATGCGCCGGAGGGCGGCAGGATCGACCGGATCGGGTCGGAACTCGTTGCGCACGTCGCGGCGGGCGTTGATGATATCGTAAAGCGTTTGACGTTCGCGGTCGTCGAACTGGCGGGCGGGCTGCGGAACCACAGCTTCGGCAGGCATCGTGAGGGGCATCTTGGGCCTCGGACAATTCAAGGCGCCGCGGGCTCCACCCCGGGGCGCAATGACATCAGGCCGGTCTTCTGGCTCCGGATCATCTCGTCCTGGCGCCTTCCCGGGGCCTGCCCCAGTGGCCTGTGCCAAACGATCCCCGATACAGCGGCGGGCCCGCGCCGGATTTGCACCGGCTTCCCGATTCTCCC
>NZ_SAVA01000034.1:0-880 GCF_004022465.1 Paenirhodobacter huangdaonensis
TCAGGCGGTGAGCCCCTCGGGTTCGGGCAGGCCGTTGGCACGGCAGCAGGCGGTCAGCGTATTGGCGAGCAGACAGGCGATGGTCATCGGCCCGACGCCGCCCGGCACCGGGGTGATCGCCCCCGCGACCTGCGACGCAGAGGCGAAATCGACATCGCCCACCAGCTTCGTCTTGCCGTCGCGCTCGATGCGGTTGATGCCGACGTCGATCACCGTGGCGCCCGGCTTCACCCAAGCGCCCGGGATCATCTCGGGCCGGCCCACGGCGGCGACGAGAATGTCGGCGCGGCGGCAGACTTCGCCCAGATCCTGCGTGCGCGAATGCGCGATCGTCACCGTGCAGCTGTCGCCCAGAAGCAGCTGCGCCATCGGCTTGCCGACGATGTTCGAGCGGCCGACGACCACGGCATCGAGGCCGCTGAGGCTGCCCAGATGGTCGCGCAGCATCATCAGGCAGCCGAGCGGCGTGCAGGGCACCATCGCCTTCTGCCCGGTGCCCAGAAGCCCCACATTCGAGATGTGGAAGCCGTCGACGTCCTTCGCGGGGTCGATGGCGTTGATCACCAGATCGCTGTTCAGATGCCCCGGCAGCGGCAGCTGCACGAGGATGCCGTGCACCGCCGGATCGGCGTTGAGCTGAGCGATCAGGCCGAGCAGCCCGGCCTCCGAGGTCTCGGCCGGCAGCTTGTGTTCGTAAGAATTCATCCCGACCTCGACGGTCTGCTTGCCCTTGTTGCGGACATAGACTGTCGATGCCGGATCCTCGCCCACCAGCACCACCGCGAGCCCCGGGGTGATCCCCTGCTCCTCGCGCAGCCGCGCCACATGTTCGGCCACCTGCGCCCGCACCCTGGCCGCGAAGGCCTTCCCGTCGATGATC
>NZ_SAVA01000035.1:0-734 GCF_004022465.1 Paenirhodobacter huangdaonensis
GCCTGAGCCGGTCAGCCAGCAGGCAGGGCTGCGGCGGCGCTTTCGTCCTTCAGCGCAACGCCGGTCGCCCCGAGCCGGCGCGCCGCGCCGACGAGCCAGGCGATGCGATCGGCCGCCGCCTCGGGGCCAAGCCCGCCCTGGCCATGGATGTTCGACACGCAATTGCGCGCGCTGTCGCGCAGCCCCACCCGCGGTGCAAGCGTCAGATAGGCGCCCAGACTGTCCGCCACCGTCAGCCCCGGACGCTCGCCGATCAGCATCAGCACCATCCCCGCCCCGGTCGCCGCCCCGATCGCGTCGCCAAGCGCCACCCGCGCGCCTTCCGCCAGGATCACCGGCACGCCGCCCAGCTCGGGCAGCCGCGCCACCAGCGCCGCCACCAGCGCCGGCGCATTCGCCGCGACACCGCGCGCCGACAGCCCGTCGCCGATCACGATCAGCAGCGGGCAGTCGAGCCGCGGCAGCTCCGCCCCGGGTGCCAGCTGCCGGCCCAGATCGGGGCGGCGCAGATAGACCGCCCGCTCGCGCGCCGCGCTCGCCACCCGCAGCGTCGCAAGCGGCGCCAGCGCCCGCGCCAGCGCGTCCCAGTCGACCCGGCCATGGATCGCGTCGCGCGCCGCGGCATGGTCCTCCTGAAAGGCCAGCAGATCGGCCAGCGGCAGCGGCCGCGCCGACGCATCCAGACGCACCCGCGCCGGCGTCAGCCGCGACAGCGCCGCGAAAGCCGCAACCTT